>NZ_JACVBG010000020.1:0-292 GCF_014852215.1 Pseudomonas sp. PDM19
AATCTGGCTTACCAGCTCAGGTAGAACATGCCCTTGGCCAGCAGCACGATGCCGACCATGTGGCTGAAGACACTCAGGTGAATCCGGCGGAAATACGTCGAGTTCATGCGCCCGCTGTAGAGCAGGAACATGGCGGTGAAGAAGTGCCCGAGTACGCTCAGGGCGAGGAGGATCTTCAGGCTCAGCAAGGTGCCGAAGGAGGACGCCAGCGGGTCTGCCAGCAGCGGCAGGTAGCGCGTCCAGACCATGCCCAGGCCGGCACTGAACAGCACCAGCAACACCCAGGGCATCA
>NZ_JACVBG010000021.1:0-289 GCF_014852215.1 Pseudomonas sp. PDM19
TAAGCGCTGTGAGGCGTTGAGCTAACCGATACTAATTGCCCGTGAGGCTTGACCATATAACACCCAAACAATTTGCGTGTTGTACGGTGAAGACGTAACGAACCGAAAGTTCGTGTGAACCGCAAATTACCTGTCACATACCCGAATCTGGATGAGCGTGTGCACTTGCCACGAGCGTCCATAAAGAATTGCTTGACGACCATAGAGCGTTGGAACCACCTGATCCCATCCCGAACTCAGTAGTGAAACGACGCATCGCCGATGGTAGTGTGGAGTTTCTCCATGTGAG
>NZ_JACVBG010000022.1:0-257 GCF_014852215.1 Pseudomonas sp. PDM19
TAAGGGCTAATCCCCGTTCGCTCGCCACTACTAAGGGAATCTCGGTTGATTTCTTTTCCTCAGGGTACTTAGATGTTTCAGTTCCCCTGGTTCGCCTCTTACACCTATGTATTCAGTGCAAGATACCTAACTTATGCTAGGTGGGTTTCCCCATTCAGAGATCTCCGGATCAAAGTCTGTTTGCCGACTCCCCGAAGCTTATCGCAGGCTACCACGTCTTTCATCGCCTCTGACTGCCAAGGCATCCACCGTATGCG
>NZ_JACVBG010000023.1:0-255 GCF_014852215.1 Pseudomonas sp. PDM19
CTCACATGGAGAAACTCCACACTACCATCGGCGATGCGTCGTTTCACTACTGAGTTCGGGATGGGATCAGGTGGTTCCAACGCTCTATGGTCGTCAAGCAATTCTTTATGGACGCTCGTGGCAAGTGTACACGCTCATCCAGATTCGGGTATGTGACAGGTATTTGCGGTTCACACGAACTTTCGGTTCGTTACGTCTTCACCGTACAACACGCAAATTGTTTGGGTGTTATATGGTCAAGCCTCACGGGCAATT
>NZ_JACVBG010000024.1:0-228 GCF_014852215.1 Pseudomonas sp. PDM19
TGCTGGATAGCCTGCGCGCCGAATGGAAAATCCAGCTCCCTGCCGCAGGTGAACAAAAGGCCCGCAACTGGTATCGCCTGGATGGCCTGCTCAATGACGCTACCGGCAACCTCATCGACGGCTGGGTCTGCGAGGAAGTGGGCGTCACCCCGTGGGTCAGTCCCTGGGCCTGGGAAGGCTACGACATCATCGTCAACGTCAATCCCCTCGAAGAGGGCATGGCCTACT